>NZ_JBEOUE010000003.1:0-31298 GCF_040303965.1 Streptomyces sp. NPDC094032
GAGTTCTCAAGGTGCGGACGCTTCCTTTGTACTTACCCTCTCGGGCTTTCCTCCGGGCGCTTCCTTCGTTCTTGCGTTTCCGACTCTATCAGATCCTTTCGGGCCTGATTCCCAGTCGGCGGGATTTTGTCTTTCCGGCTGTTGGGCCGTTCCGACGTCTCAAACTCTAGCGGATTTTCCCGGCGACTCATAATCGAGTCTTTCGAAATGAATTTCGGCATGCCGAAATTCGTCCCGGTTGGGAGATCGTGCGGAGTTGAGGTTGCCGCTTTCGCGGCGGGATGGCTGTCGTAGGAACCGTTCGGCTCCGTGACAACTCGGAGAACACTACGCGTCCCCCAGGGGCGTGTCAACCCTCCCCCGGGGAGCCCCTCAGTCGAGGTCCGTGAGCCGCCCGCCGGCGTCCGGCTGGGTCAGCTCCACGCGGCGGAGCAGGCGGATCAGCATCTCGCCCAGGGCGCCGCGCTCCTCGGCCGACAGGTCCTGGAGGAGCTCCTCCTCGAAGTCCGTCGCCATCCGCATCGCCTCCAGCCACTTCTGGCGGCCCTCGTCGGTGAGCTCGACGATCACGCGCACCCGGTTGCTCTCGTCGCGGTCGCGGGTGACCAGGCCCTCGCCCGCCATGCGGTCGATGCGGTGGGTCATCGCGGCCGGGGTGAGCCCGAGGCGCTTGGCGAGCTCGCCGGGGCCGAGTCGGTACGGGGCGCCGGAGAGCACGAGGGTCTTGAGGACCTCCCACTCCGCGTTGCTGATGCCGAGGTCGGCGACCTGGCGGCCGTACGCCACGTTCATCCGGCGGTTCAGCCGGCCCAGGGCGGAGACCACCTTCTCGACCTGGGGGTCGAGGTCGCGGAACTCGCGCTGGTAGGCGGCGATCTGCTCGTCGAGGGTCGGCTCCTGCGGCGGCTGCGGGCCGGACTGCTCGGGGGTGTCGGACATGCGGCGAGTATCCCACGCGAGCCGTTGGCGTTGAAGTCCTTCTATGTGTATTGTTAAGGATCTAATTTTAGTGTTGAAGTCTTCAGGGTTCAGAGCTTCAGGCCTGAACCCGTGACCGAAGTGGGTGAGCGTGACCAAGGCGATGGGCGCGGCGATGCGCCGGATTCAGGCAGGAAGCGCGCTGAGCGCGTTCGGACTCGGCTTCACCGTGCCGTACCTCTATGTGTACGTCGCTCAGGTGCGGGATCTGGGCGCGACCACGGCGGGTGTCGTGCTGGCCGTCTTCGCCATGGCCGCCCTCGTGGTCCTCCCCTTCAGCGGGCGCGCGATCGACCGGCGCGGGCCCGTGCCCGTCCTCCTCGTGGCCTCCGGGCTCGCGGCGGTCGGCGCGCTCGGGATGGGGCTCGCCGCCTCCGTGCCGGCCGCCGTGGGCGCCGCCGCGCTGCTCGGAGCCGGTACGGCCGTGATGCAGCCGGCGCTCGCGACGATGATCGTCTGGTGCTCGACGCCGGAGACCCGTACCCGCTCCTTCGCGATGCAGTTCTTCCTGCAGAACCTGGGCCTGGGCGTCGGTGGTCTGATCGGCGGCCAGCTGGTCGACGTGAGCCGCCCGAACAGCTTCCTGCTGCTGTTCTCCATCGAGTCCGTGATGTTCCTGGTGCTCGGCGCCATCGCGCTGACCGTCCGGATGCCTGGTTCGGCCACGCTCCAGGGCTCGCGGCCCGCGGCCGAGAAGGGCGGCGGGATCCGGGCGCTGCTCCAGCACAAGGCGATGGTGCAGCTGTGCGTGCTGGGCTTCGTGCTCTTCTTCGCCTGCTACGGACAGTTCGAGTCGGGGCTCGCGGCCTACGGCACCGAGGCCGCCGGCATCGCGCCGTCGACGCTGGGCATCGCGCTGGCCGCCAACACGGCCGTCATCGTGGCCGCCCAGTTCCTGGTGCTGAAGTTCGTCGAGCGCCGCAAGCGGACCCGGGTCATCGCGGCGGTCGGTCTGATCTGGACCGTGGCGTGGCTGTTCGCCGGGTACGCGGGCCTGGGCCACGGCAGCCAGGCGATGGCGACGGCGGCGTTCATCTCCACGTACGCCCTGTTCGGTCTCGGTGAGGCGATGCTGTCGCCGACCGTGGCGCCGCTCGTGGCCGATCTGGCGCCGGAGTCGATGGTCGGCACGTACAACTCGGCCTTCGCCCTGGTGAAGCAGCTCGCGCTGGCGGTCGGTCCGGCCGTGGGCGGGCCCATGGGGGCCGCGCTGCACGGGCCGTACATCGTGACCTTCGTGCTGTTCTCGCTCGGGATCACGTTCCTCGCGGTCCGGATGGGCAAGCAGCTCACCCCGGTGCAGAACCAGCCGTCGCTGGCGGCGAAGCCCTCGCGGGTGGTGGCTCAGCACCAGCCCGCGAAGGAGACCGCGTCCGTCTGACCCTCCTCTTTATGAGGGCGGGTCGGGCAGGGCGAACTCGCACCACACCGCTTTACCGCCGCCGGGGGTCCGGCGGCTCCCCCAGGACGAGGCGATCGTCGCGACGATGGAAATCCCGCGACCCGCCTCGTCCTCCGTTTCCGCCCTGCGGCGGCGCGGCAGGTGGTCGTCGCCGTCGGTCACCTCGATGATCAGGCGCCGGTCGGTACGGCGCAGCCGCAGGCGCATGGGCGGGGTGCCGTGCTGGAGGGAGTTCGCGACCAGCTCGCTGGTGGCGAGGACGCCGAGGTCGCACAGCTCCACGGGGAAGCGCCAGCTGGCGAGCACGCCGGAGGCGAAGGCCCGCGCGCGCGGCGCGGCCTCCACGCCGCCGAGCAGCTCCAGGGCCGCGTTGTGGAAGAGCTCGGCGTCCGAGCCCCGGCGCGCGGGGTGCTGGACGACGAGGACGGCGACATCGTCGTCGTGCTCGGCGGTGACGCCGAGGGAGCGGAGCAGCCGGTCGCAGACGACCTGCGGGGTGCCGGTGGCGCCGGAGAGGGCGCGCTCCAGGGCGGCGACGCCCTCGTCGATGTCCTCGCGGCGCCGTTCGACCAGGCCGTCGGTGTAGAGGACGGCGCTGGAGCCGGGCGGCAGGGCGATGCTGCCGGAGGTGTGGAGCCAGCCGCCGGTGCCGAGCGGGGGTCCGGTGGGGTCCTCGGCGCGGCGGACGGTGCCGTCCTCGTCGCGGACGAGGATCGGGAGGTGGCCGGCGGAGGCGTAGACCAGCCGGCCCTCGTTGGGGTCGTGGACGGCGTAGACGCAGGTGGCGATCTGGCTGGCGTCGATCTCGGCGGCGAGGCCGTCGAGCAGCTGGAGCACCTCGTGCGGGGGCAGGTCGAGGCGGGCGTAGGCGCGGACGGCGGTGCGCAGCTGGCCCATGACGGCGGCGGCGCGGACGCCGCGGCCCATGACGTCGCCGATGACGAGGGCGGTGCGGCCCGCGCCGAGGGTGATGACGTCGTACCAGTCGCCGCCCACGGCGGCGTCGGCTACGCCTGGCTGGTAGGTGGCGGCGATGCGGAGGTCGTCGGGCTGCTCCAGCTCCTGCGGGAGCAGGGAGCGCTGGAGGGTGACGGCGGTCTCGCGGTGGCGGCGCTCGCTGGCGCGGAGCCGCTCGGCGGCCTCGGCGTGGTCGGTGACGTCGGCCGCGTGGACGAGGACGCCGCCCTCGGGGAGCCGGGCGCTTTCGACGGGCAGGCAGGTGACGGTGTAGCTGCCGCCGTCGTGGGTGCGGCGGGACTTGACCGTGCGGGGCTTGCCGCTGCGCAGGACCTGGTCCATGAGGGGGAGCAGGCCGAGCTCCTCCGCCTCGGGGCAGGTGTCGGCGACGGTGGCCCCGGCGGCGCGGGGGCCGAAGGCGGCGGCGTACGCGTCGTTGACGTACGCGATGCGGTGCTCCGGGCCGTACACGAGCGCGACGAGGCCGGGGAGGCGGCCGACGATCTCCCGCACGGTGAAGTCCTCGAGGGCGGGGACCTCGGCGGTGCCGGCGGCGGGCTCGGCGGGGGCGGCCGCGTCGGCGGCGCCGCCGGTCGCGGGTTGCTCCATCTGCGGCCCGTACTCACCGCGGGCCGCGGGCACGGAGCCTTCGGTCCCCCGCGCCGCGCGGCGCTGCGTTCCGGGGAGCCGGGCGCTCCAACGGGTGAAGTTCACGGATCTGTATGCCTCGTGGTGTCGTTGCCGTGCAGAGTCACTCTGTGCAGGTGTGAGCCCACCTATGGTCACACGTCCAGTGTGGACGAGTGCACTGACAGTGATGTCAGCCCGAGGGCTCGTCCTCGCCGGACGGCTTGGGCGCGGGTGGGGGTGTGGCGGCGAGTTCGAATTCGGCCCGCGGATGTTCGAGCGAGCCGAGGGAGACGATCTCGCGTTTGAAGAGGCCGGAGAGGGTCCATTCGGCCAGGACGCGGGCCTTGCGGTTGAACGTGGGGACCCGGCTGAGGTGGTAGGCGCGGTGCATGAACCAGGCCGGGTAGCCCTTGAGCTTGCGGCCGTAGACGTGGGCGACTCCTTTGTGGAGCCCGAGCGAGGCTACGGAGCCGGCGTACTTGTGTGCGTATTCCTTGAGCGGTTCGCCGCGCAGCGAGGCGGCGATGTTCTCGGCGAGCACCTTCGTCTGGCGGACGGCGTGCTGGGCGTTGGGGGCGCAGTCGAGGCCGGGTTCGCCGGCGGTGAGGTCGGGGACGGCGGCGGCGTCGCCCGCGGCCCAGGCGTGTTCGACGCCTTCGACGGTGAGCCGGGCGGTGCAGCGCAGCCGCCCGCGCTCGGTGCGGGGCAGGTCGGTGGCGGCGACGAGCGGCGCGGGTTTGACGCCGGCCGTCCACACGACCGTACGGGTGGGCAGGCGGGTGCCGTCGCTGAGGACGGCGACGCGGTCCACGCAGGAGTCCAGGCGGGTGCCGAGGCGCACGTCGATGTTGCGGGCGCGCAGCTCGCGGACGGCATAGCGGCCCATCTCCTCGCCGACCTCGGGGAGGATCCGGTCGGAGGCCTCGACGAGCACCCAGCGCAGGTCCGCGGGCTTGATGTTGTGGTAGTACCGCGCGGTGTAGCGGGCCATGTCCTCCAGCTCGGCGAGGGCCTCGACGCCCGCGTAGCCGCCGCCGACGAAGACGAAGGTGAGGGCGGCGTCACGGATCGCGGGGTCGCGGGTGGAGGAGGCGATGTCCATCTGCTCGATGACGTGGTTGCGCAGGCCGATGGCCTCCTCGACGGTCTTGAAGCCGATGCCGTGGTCGGCGAGGCCGGGGACCGGGAGGGTGCGGGAGACGGAGCCGGGGGCGATGACCAGCTCGTCGTAGCCGAGTTGCACGTTCCCCGCGCCCTCCTCGTCGGTGGCGAGGGTGGACAGAGTCGCCGTGCGCTTGGCGTGGTCGACCGAGTGGACCTCGCCGATGATGATCCGGCAGCGGTCCAGGACCCGGCGGAGCGGGACGACGACATGGCGCGGGGAGATGGAGCCCGCGGCGGCCTCGGGGAGGAACGGCTGGTAGGTCATGTACGGCTCGGGCGTGACCACGACGATCTCGGCCGTGCGGCTTCTCAGCTCGGCCTTGAGCTGCCGCTGGAGGCGCAGCGCGGTGTACATCCCGACGTAGCCACCGCCGACAACGAGAATGCGCACAGGTTCGGTCACTGTCCCATGACGCACCGCCGTCCGGGGTTTGTCCACAGGCCCGGCAAATTGTGTGACCGGAGCGGGGCGGAGGCGTGGGGTGGCGAAAGGGCCGTGCCGGTGGCGAACTCCGCAGGTCAGAGTGGGGACGGCCGGTGGGCCGGAGGGTCGGAATCGGGAGGGTTCCCCTCCTTGCTCCGATCGGGGGGCGCACCGTACGGAACTGCCCCTTCTGAATTGACCCGGACTCAACTATGTTCGTACCTCGTCGGAGTGTCGGATCGTCGCGCGTGGACCACGAGCGCGGCGCGGACGGAGCTCCGTGTCAGGGCGGGGAGTCTCCGGGGGGAGACATCATGAGCGGGGGAACGCTTATGCAGATTCAGGATTCGTATGGGCAGGTCCGTGCGGCGCAGAGCGCGTCCAACGGGCGGTCGGCCCCGCTGCGCGTGGACGCGCAGCGCAATCTGGAGCACGTGCTGCGTGCCGCGCGCGAGGTCTTCGGCGAGCTCGGCTACGGGGCTCCGATGGAGGACGTGGCGCGCCGCGCCCGGGTCGGTGTCGGCACGGTCTACCGGCGCTTCCCGAGCAAGGACGTGCTGGTCCGGCGGATAGCCGAGGAGGAGACCGCGCGGCTCACCGAGCAGGCGCGGACCGCCCTCGGCCAGGAGGACGAGCCGTGGTCGGCGCTCTCCCGCTTCCTGCGCACCTCGGTTGCCTCGGGCGCCGGTCGGCTGCTGCCGCCGCAGGTGCTGCGGGTCGGCGTGGACGACGTGCTGCTCCCGGTGGGCGCGCCGGAGGACGCGGCGCGGGTTCCGCAGCAGCGGGTCTCCGTCGCGCCGGGCGCCGCGGGCACTCCTGGCGTGAACGGCGTCAACGGGGTGAACGGCGTCAATGGGTACGGGGACCTCGGCGAGCAGCGGCCGCCCGCGCCGCGCGCGGTGTCGGCGGTCGAGCAGGACGACACGGGGGCCGCAGAGCTCCTGGAGGTCGTGGGCCGGCTGGTGGGCCGGGCGCGTGAGGCGGGCGAACTGCGGCCGGACGTGACGGTGTCCGACGTGCTGCTGGTCATAGCGACCGCGGCGCCCGCGCTGCCGGACGCTGCGCAGCAGGCGGCCGCTTCGTCGCGGCTCCTCGACATCCTCCTGGAGGGTCTGCGCTCGCGGTAGGCACACGGTCCGGGAGGCGCGGAGCGCGCTCCCTGGTCGAACACCGGGGTGACGGGTCGGTGGTCCGGGTGGCCGCCGATCCTCACGCGAACGGATGAGCGGTTACGCCCGGAGACGGGAAGTCGCCCCGGACGAGTGGTAAGTGGACGTGGGGGTTCGGCATGCCCTCGCTCTGTGGCAGGCTTGACGGGTGTTCGGGTCCGAGCGTGCTTACGGGGGCTTCCGCGATGAGCGGTGACAGTCGGGACGAGATGCCGGGCGCCGGTGGCACCACGGAGACCGGAGGCCCGCCCTCCGCTCAGGTGCCCAGCCAGGGTGGACCGATCGGCTCCTCGGCCGACGCGGGCGGCGGATCCGCCGCCGCGCCCGCCGCCGAGCCGAGCGTGCCGCAGCAGCGCGAGGGCGGGCTCCCCGCCGGGACGGCGGCGCGACTCCCGGCCGACGAGCCCGACACCGTACTGCCGCCGCACGATCTGCCGCCCGCCGACGCCGAACTCGTCCAGCTGATGCGGGACGGCGACGACAGCGCGTACGAGGAGCTGTTCCGCCGCCACTCCGACGCCGTCCGCCGCTACGCCAGGACCTGCTGCCGGGACGCGCACACCGCCGACGACCTCACCGCCGAGGTCTTCGCCCGCACCCTCCAGGCGGTGCGCGGCGGGGCCGGGCCCGAACAGGCCGTGCGGGCCTATCTGCTGACCACCGTCCGCCGGGTCGCGGCGGGCTGGACGAAGACGCAGAAGCGCGAGCATCTGGTCGAGGACTTCGCGGTGTTCGCCGCCGAGGCCTCCCGCGGCTCCGAGGTCTCCGACCAGGACACCGTCGACCTCGGCGCCGACGTCCTGGCCATGCACGAGGCCGAACAGTCCATGGCCATGCAGGCGTTCCGGTCGCTGCCGGAGCGCTGGCAGGCGGTGCTGTGGCACACCACGGTCGAGGAGGAGTCGCCCAGCGAGGTGGCCCCGCTCTTCGGCCTGACCGCCAACGCGACCGCCGTGCTCGCCAGCCGGGCCCGCGAGGGGCTCAAGCAGGCCTATCTCCAGGCGCACGTCAGCCAGTCGCTCACCGCGGGCGGCGACTGCGCCCGCTATGCCGACCGGCTCGGCGCGTTCGCGCGCGGCGGCCTGCGGATGCGGGCCGAGCGGGGGCTGCGCAAGCACCTCGACGAGTGCGCCAAGTGCCGGCTGGCCGCCGGTGAGCTGGCGCATGTGAACGCCGGCATCCCCGCGATCCTGCCGATCGCCGTCATCGGCTGGTTCGCCGCCGGGTACTCGCTCAAGGCCGCCGGTGTCGTCGCCGGCGGCGTGGCCGGCGCGGGCGCGGCGGGCGCCGCCGCGGCGGCCACCGGCACGGGCGCGGGCGCGGGCGCGGGGGCCGCCACAGGCTCGGCCTCGTCCGCGGCCGCCGCCGAGGGCCTCGGCATCCCCGCGAAGGCGGGCATCGCCGCGGTCGCCGCCGTCGCCGCGACCGCCGGGCTCGTCTGGGCGCTGACCGGGGCCGAGCCGGAGCCCACCGCCCTGCCCGCGGCCACGCCGTCGGTCGTCGCCCCCGTCGTGCCGCCGCCGCCCGCGCCGAAGCCGACGCCGACGCCCCCGCGCGCCCAGGCGCCCGCGCCCTCCCTCGCTCCGAAGCCCACGCCCACCCCGACGCCGAAGCCGACCCCGTCGAAGACGGCGAAGCCGAGCCCCCGGCCCACGCCCACCCCCACGCCGCCGCCCAAGCCGACGCCGACGCCCCGCCCCACCCCGTCGAAGACCACGGCGAAGCCGACACCGACTCCCACGCCCGCCCCGCCGGCCGTCTACCAGATCAACCGGCTGGAGTACGGGATCTTCGGCGACGGCACCAAGCCGGAGGTCAGCCTGAGCGAGAGCAGCTGGATGTGGCAGCGCTCCCGCCTGTCCATGGACGGCACCCGTTACGCGCACGGCGTCAGCGTGCACGCCCCGTCCTCGCTGCTGATCGACCTCAACCGGCAGTGCACCGGCTACGACGCGGTCGTCGGCATCGACGACCTCACGTTCCCGATGAAGAAGGTCGGCGGCGTCCGCTTCTCGGTGTACGGCGACGGCGAACGGCTGTGGCGCTCCGAGGTGATCCGCCCCGGCGACGCCCCGGTGCCGGTGCACGTGGGCATCTCCGGCCGCCGCCAGATCCGGCTGGTGGTCGAGGAGCACACCCCGTTCGGCCGGGCGTCGGTCGCGGACTGGGCGCAGTCGCAGATCACCTGCTCCTGAGCGTCAGCGGGCGCCCGTGCCGGGCGTCCCGTACGGCTCCACGAGGGTCAGGACCTCGTCGATCCCGAGGCCCCGGCCCGCCGCGCGGGCGGCCGTCGCGGCGCTCTCGCCGAGCTCGGCGCGGGCCCGGTCCATGACGGCCTCCGTCTCGCGCAGCTCGGCCCGCCCGCGCGGGGTCTGGGTCCGCCACCCGTCGCAGGCGCCCACGACCCGTACCGCCGCGGCCGGTTCGCCGGCCAGCGCGAGGGCCGTGGCCAGTCCCTCGGCGAGGCCGGCCGTGATGAACTCCGAGCACTGCGCGTCCCGGGCGGCGCGCAGCGCCTCGGCCGCCGAGCCGACGGCGGCGGTGCCGCCGCCCTCGTACGCCTCGATGCGGGCGGCGAGACCGGACACCACGGCCAGGAAGTGCGGCGGCGGGCTACCCACGGCGACCATGGCCCCGGCCTCCTCGACATGGCGGCGGGCGGTCGGCACGTCCCCGTCGTACAGGGCTATGGAGGCGCGCAGGAAACCGACGTAGGTCCGGGTGTCGCCGGTGCCCAGGCGCTCGGCCTCGGCCTCCGCCGCGTCCAGGCCCCGCAGGGCGCCCGGCGAGTCGCCCTCGCGGAAGTCGAGCTCGGCGATCCGGGCGAGCAGGAACGGCGCCTCGGCGTGCGCGCCGACCTCGCGCGCCAGGGCCAGCCCCTCCAGATAGGCCTCGCGGGCCTGCGCGTACCGGCCCCGCATGAGGCTGGCCTCGCCGGCGGCGCTGGCGACCTGGGCGCGCATCCAGCGGTCGCCGACCGCGCGGGAGAGCTCGTGCAGCTCGGCGAGGTCCTCGTCGACGCCCGTCATGCCGCCGGGCATGTCGACGGCCATGTGGGCGCGGAACATCAGGCTGACGCCGGTCTCCCACGGCCCGCCGTGGCGCCGGGTGTTGGCGACGACGACGTCCAGCAGGGCGCGGACGTCGACGGGCTGTTCGGTCAGATAGGCCGTGAACGGCCAGAGCAGTCCGGGGAAACGGGCGGACTCGGGCCCGGGGTCGGTGGAGAAGGCGGCCCGCACCCGGGTGACGATCGCCGCGGTCTCCGGGTCGTCCCGGTAGCTGTCGAGGGTCTGGCTCTCCACGCCGAGGAAGAAGTGCAGCATCCGCAGATGCATCCGGGGCCAGAAGCGCGGGTCCGCGCGCTCCTGCGGGTCCTCGCCGAGGGCGAGCGCCCGCTCCACCCAGCCGAGGCCCTCGGGGCGGTAGTTCCGCAGCCACCAGAACCAGCCCATGGCGAAGACCAGCCGGTGGGCGGCGGCCTCGTCGGGGGAGGTGACGGCGGTGCGGTGGAGGGCGGCGCGGATGTTGTCGAGGTCCCGCTCGATCCGGGCGATCCAGGGCAGCTGCTCCCCCGACCGCAGCAGCGGCTCGGCCGTCTCGGCGAGGGCCGTGAAGTGGGCGGTGTGCGCGGCCTCGGCGGCGGCGAGCGGCTCCGGGGTCTCGGCGGCGCGCTCGACCGCGTACTCGTGGATGGTCTCCAGGAAGCGGTAGCGCATCTCGCCGTCGTCCGTGGGGGTGGCGACGACGAGCGACTTCTCGACGAGGGCGCCGAGGACGGAGAGGGTGTCGGCGGAGGGGTCGGGGTCCAGGGCCTCGGCGGCGGCCAGGTCCCAGCCGCCGGCGAAGACGGAGGCCCGGCGCAGCAGGGCGCGCTCCTGCTCGTCGAGGAGCTCCCAGGACCAGTCGACGACGGCCCGGAGGGTCTGCTGGCGCGGCAGCACGGTGCGGGAGCCGGAGGTGAGGAGAAGAAAGCGGTCGTCGAGGCGGTCGGCGATCTGGCGCGGGGTGAGCAGCCGCAGCCGGGCGGCGGCGAGCTCGATGGCGAGGGGGAGGCCGTCGAGGCGGCGGCAGATCTCGTCGACGGCGGCGAGATCGTCCGCCACGCGGAAGGCGGGCCGCACCGCGCGGGCGCGTTCGGCGAAGAGCCGGTGGGCCGGGTGCTGCGGGAGGGGCTCGACGGGGCGGACCGACTCGCCGGGGACGCCGAGGGGTTCGCGGCTGGTGGCGAGGATGCGTAGCCGGGGGCAGTGGGTGAGGAGGGTCTCGGCGAGGGCGGCGGCCGCGCCGATGACGTGCTCGCAGTTGTCGAGGACGAGGAGGAGCGGGCGGTGGGCCAGGTGCTCGACGAGCTGGGCGGTGGGGTCGTCCTGGACGGGCTGGCCGTCGCGGGCCATCAGCTTGGTCTCGCGCAGGCGCAGGGCGGAGAGGACGGCGCCCGGCACGGCCCCTGGGTCGTCGAGCGGGGCCAGCTCGGCGCTCCACGCGGCGGGGCCGACGGCCTGGCGGGCGGCCTCCTCGGCGAGCCGGGTCTTCCCGGAGCCGCCGGGTCCGGTGAGGGTGACGAGCCGGGAGCGGTCGAGGTCCTCGCGGAGGGCGGCCAGGTCGGGCTCGCGGCCGACGAAGGAGGTGAGCCGGGGGCGGATGTTGCCGGGCTCGGCGGCCGGGGCCGCGGGCGGGCGGGGGGCCGGGGGGCCTTCCCCGGCGAGGAGTTCGGCGTGCAGGGCGGTGAGCTCGGGGCCCGGGTCGGCGCCGAGCCCGTCCGCGAGGGTGCGGCGGGCGTCCTCGTACGCGGCGAGGGCGTCGGCCGGGCGGCCCTCGGCGCGCAGGGCGCGGATGAGCTGGGCGTGGAAGGTCTCGTCGTAGGGGTACGCGGCGGTGAGCTCGGTCAGCTCCGGGACGAGGCCCGTGGTGGCGCCGCGCCGCAGATCGGCCTCGACGCGCTGCCGGAGCGCGGCGAGCCGCTGTGCCTCGGGGCGCACGCCCGCCTGCTCGGGGAGGTCGGCGAGGGCGGGCCCCCGGAAGAGGGCGAGGGCGGTGCGCAGGAGTGCGGCGGCGGATCCGGCGTCCCCCGCGCCGAGCCGGGCGGCGGCGTCCCGCACGTACCGCTCGAAGACGTACAGGTCGATGTCCTCGGGCCCGGCGACGAGCCGGTACCCGCCCGGCACCGAGGCGACGGCGTCCTTCCCGAGGACCCGCCGCAGCCGCCCGACGAGCGCCTGGAGCGCGGCGGGCGCGTCGTGCGGCGGCTCGTCCCCGTACACGTCGTCGACGAGCTCCCCGACGGACACCGCCCGCCCACCCCGCAACGCGAGCGCGGCGAGCAGCGCCCGCAGCCGGGCCCCGCCGAGGGGGAGCGGGGTGCCGTGGGCGTCGAGAGCGTCGGTGGTGCCGAGGATGAGATACCGCACCGGAACATTGTCACGGCTGGGGGTGGCGGACGCCTCGGGGTTTACCCGGAGAGGGGCGCGCGGGGGGGCGCCCGCCGGCAGGTGGGTCGGGGGCGGGGGGGCCGGGACGCCGGGACGCCCGCTATGAGGCGGACGGAAGCCAGGGATCAGGGGCCCGGGGCCCCGGCCCCCCCTCACGCCGGCAGCGACCGCCCCGACGGGATCAGCGGCCCCGGCACCGCCCGGTGCCGGGGCGCCGCCGTGCCGGTCCAGCAGGAGCCTCGGCGGGCGAGGAGGCGGCGGAGCCAGAGTTCGGTGGAGACGAGGTCGGCGAGGCCGTCCAGGGGGATCGGTTCGCCGTCGGCGGCGGCGCGCAGGGCGTGGCGGACCACGCGGGCCTCGATCAGGCCCGCGTCCGCGAGGAGCGGGGCGTCGAAGAGGGCGATCAGGTGCGGGAGCGCGGCGCGCAGGCCCGTGCGGGTGGTGGCGGCGGGGACGGCCGGGTGCGGGGCGCCCCAGCCGGTCGGGAGGTCGCGGATGCCGGCGCCCGCGAGGACGGTGCGCAGGACCGTGGCGCGGGCGTCGGGCTGGACCCGCAGCGATTCGGGCAGGTCGCGGCAGGCCCGTACGACCTGGTTGTCCAGGAAGGGGGCGTGCAGGCGCTGGCTGCGGATCTCGGCGGCCTGTTCGAGCACGCGATGGTCGGCGGCCGCGCGGGCGAGGGCGGCGCGGGCGCGGGCCTCGCCCGGGCGCTGGACGGAGGCCGGGAGGGTCGCCGCCCGGTTCAGGCGAACCGATACTTCTGCCAGCGCCTCGCCCGTCAGCCAGCGCGCGGCGGGGCCCGGCCGGGACCAGGCGAGGGCGGAGAGGGACGCCTCCAGGGGGCCGTACGCCCCGTGGGGCGCCCGGTTGGCCTCCAGGACCCGGGTGGCGGCGGCCTCCAGGCCGGTGCGGTAGGGCGTACGGGCGAGCCTGCGCGCCGCCCGGTACACCTGGAGCGGGACGAGGAGCGCCCCCGCCGAGGGGCCGGTCGCCTTGGCGAGCGCCGCCACCGGACGCACCAGGGAGCGGCGCCGGCGGTCCATCAACAGGTCCGCGAGGCGCGCCGGGTGGGCGTCCAGGACCTGGCGGGCGCCGAAGCCGGTGAAGTGGTCGGCGCTGCCGCCCGCGAGCCGCCTGCGGTGCCGGTCGGCCGACACAAGAGAGGGGCCCGGTTCGTCGGTGAGCGGCCCGTCGAGCTCCGCGTACGGCAGGGCCTCCTCGCCCGCGGTGACGACCACGTGGTGCAGCCTCGGGTTGGCGGCGATCTCCCCCGCGCGGGCGAGCTCTTCCCGGCTGCCCGCGCCCGCCAGGTCGTTGAAGGTGACGGCGAGCAGGCGCTCGCCCGCGCCGGTGCCGTGGCCGAGGACGGTGCCGGGGATGCCGGGGAGTCCGGCCGCGAGCAGGGCGAGAGTGCCGGAGGCGCTGCCGCCGGACAGGTCGGCGCCGATGCCGGGGGCGGGGCCGCCGCCGCGGGCCGCGCGCCGGTCGGCGGGCCCCATGCCGGGCACGGGCCCCGGGTCGGGCAGCGGCATCTCGGGCGCGTGCCGGGGTGCGGTGAGCCGGGCCCGTACGGCTTCGACCAGCGCGTCCCGCACGCCCTCCACCGCCTGCCGGGGGTCGGCCTCGGGCGCCGCCACGGCGAGCGAGGCGACCGGGTCGTAGCCGGTGATCTCGCGCGAGCCCTCGCGCAGGATGAGCGCGTGCCCGGGCGGCACCCTGCGCACCCCTTCGTACGGGGTGGAGTCGCGCAGCGCCTCGGGGGTCTCGGGGCAGGCGAGCAGCGCCGCCAGGTGCCCGATGTCGAGCTGGGCCTCGGTGAGGTCGGCGAGCGGCAGCGCCGCCGTGCCGTACGCCGTACCGCCCGCCCAGGGGGTGTGGAAGACCGGCCGGGCGCCCGCGAGATCACCGGTGACGGTGACCCGGCGGCCGACCTTGACGACGGCCGTGTAACCGCCCGCCCACGCGGTCAGATGCCGCAGTGCGCCCCCGCGCGCGGTGAGCAGGCCGCGCCGCAGCTCCTCGTCGCTCGCCGCGCAGCAGCCGAGCACCGCGAGGCGGGTGTGCTCGTCGATGCTCACCAGGCGCACCTCGTCGGGCCGCCAGTCGCCGACCGCCCACAGCGGATCGGGGTCGCCCCACAGGAGTTGCGCGCCCACCGGATGCACCGTGCGCCCCTCGGCGGGGTCGCCGACGGTCCCGGCCGAGCCGGGCGGGGCGCCGAACCGCGCGGCGACACTGCTCCAGCCCACCAGCCACCGCATCGCCGCCTCCACAAAGGTCGAGTGGAGGACATGCTGCCATGCCGACGGCGCACGCGAGGCATCGCACCGCGCGTGAATGCGCCCCTGGCATGGGCCAGTTGGGCCGGGTCGCGGACCGACGGGGGACCGTCGCCTTTCGGCCATTCTCGGCCCGGCGCCGAGCCGTCGGCGGCTCGGAAACGTCTTCCTGGGACGGGCCCGGGGCCGGCGGGCCCTCGCGGCAGTCCGGGAGGCGGTCGCCTCCCGGAGCCGTCCACCGCCCGCGGGGAATGGGGCGGCGGTGTCCCCCAGCCCACCGGACCCGGACAACGGTCCTCGGCCAAGTGGGCCGACCCACGCAGCACTCATGGAAGCGCTCCCCCAGGAGACCGGCGAGAGCGCACGGCCGGGCGCACGGCCACACGGCGGGAGCACGACCGGCACCCATGACCGGACCGCTCCGTCCATCACACAACAATCTCGCCATACGGAACACCGCCCCTTAACGGTGGGGATTGGGCGAACTACGCTGTGTTTACGAATGCCGCACGCCTATGCCCGGTGTCGTGGCGGCCGTCTGGGTGTCGTGTCGAGGGGTGGCGTCATGTCCAGGGAGCAACGCGGGCCGAACGAAAAGCTCGGCACGGTTCTCGCCCTCGCGGGAATCAGCAATGCCGGGCTCGCCCGGCGCGTCAACGACCTCGGTGCGCAGCGGGGTCTGACGCTTCGTTACGACAAGACGTCGGTGGCCCGGTGGGTGTCCAAGGGCATGGTGCCGCAGGGCGCCGCCCCGCACCTGATCGCCGCAGCCATCGGCCAGAAGCTGGGCCGGCCCGTGCCGTTGCACGAGATCGGCCTCGCCGACGCCGACCCGGCGCCCGAGGTCGGGCTCGCCTTCCCCAGGGACGTCGGCGAGGCGGTCCGCTCGGCCACCGAGCTGTACCGGCTGGATCTCGTCGGCCGCCGGGGCGGCGGCGGGATCTGGCAGTCGCTCGCCGGCTCCTTCGCCGTCAGCGCGTACGCCACACCCGCCTCGCGCTGGCTGATCACGCCGGCCGACCCGTCGGTGGAGCGCCGCGCGGCGCGCCCGCCGACCGCGGGCGAGCCCGGCGACCACGCCCGGGTGGGCCACAGCGACGTCGCCAAGCTGCGCGAGGCCGCCGAGGACGCGCGCCGCTGGGACTCCAAGTACGGCGGCGGCGACTGGCGTTCCTCGATGGTGCCCGAGTGCCTGCGGGTCGACGCGGCGCCCCTGCTGCTCGGCTCCTACTCGGACGAGGTGGGGCGCGCCCTGTTCGGCGCGACGGCCGAGCTGACCCGGCTGGCCGGCTGGATGGCCTTCGACACCGGACAGCAGGAGGCGGCCCAGCGCTACTACATCCAGGCGCTGAGGCTCTCCCGCGCGGCGGCGGACGTGCCCCTCGGGGGGTACGTCCTGGCCTCCATGTCGCTCCAGGCGACCTACCGGGGCTTCGCCGACGAGGGCGTCGACCTGGCCCAGGCCGCCCTTGAGCGCAACCGGGGCCTCGCCACCGCCCGCACCATGTCCTTCTTCCGCCTGGTCGAGGCCCGGGCGCACGCCAAGGCGAACGACGGGGTGGCCGCGGCCGCCGCGCTGAAGGCCGCCGAGGGCTGGCTGGAGCGCTCCCGGGAGGGCGACGCCGACCCTACGTGGCTGGGCTTCTACTCGTACGACCGCTTCTGCGCCGACGCCGCCGAGTGCTACCGGGACCTGAAGCTGCCCCGTCAGGTGCGGCGCTTCACCGAGCAGGCCCTGTCGCGCCCGACCGAGGAGTACGTGCGCTCCCATGGGCTGCGGCTCGTGGTGTCGGCGGTGGCCGAGCTGGAGTCGGGCAACCTGGACGCGGCCTGCGCCGCCGGCACCCGCGCGGTGGAGGTCGCCGGGCGGATCTCCTCGGCCCGCACCACCGAGTACGTACGGGACCTGCTGACCCGGCTCGAACCGTACGGGGACGAGCCCCGGGTCATGGAGCTCCGGGAGCGGGCCCGCCCGCTCCTCGTGGCCCCGGCGTGACGCGCGTCCCAGACATGAACGGTTTAGCGGGATTGTCAGTGGGCCAGTGCACTATCAGGGGTGGGAGGTGGCGCTGGTGTCTGTCCGCTATGACTACGACTGTGACGTGCTGGTGATCGGCGGCGGGATCGTCGGTCTGTCGACGGCGTACGCGATCACGCGCGCCGCGCCGGGCACCCGGGTCACCGTCCTGGAGAAGGAGCACGCCCCGGCCCGCCACCAGACCGGGCGCAACAGCGGCGTGATCCACAGCGGCATCTACTACCGGCCGGGCTCCCTCAAGGCCAGGTTCGCCGTCGAGGGCGCGGCCGAGATGGTCAAGTTCTGCGCCGAGTACGGCATCCCCCACCAGGTCACGGGCAAGCTGATCGTCGCCACCGACCGCGAGGAGCTGCCCCGGCTGCACGCGCTCGTGCAGCGCGGCAGGGAGAACGGGATCCCGGTGCGGGAGCTCGGCCCCGCGCAGATCAGCGAGTACGAGCCGCGGGTGCGGGGCGTGGCGGCGATCCACGTCGGCACGACCGGCATCGTCGACTACGGGGCGGTGGCGGCGAAGCTGGCCGAGGCGTCCGGGGCGCGGATCCTGTACGGGTCGGCGGTCACCGCGATCGACCGGCGCCCCTGGGGCGTGGCCGTGCGCACGGCCGCCGGGCGCGTGGTGCGCGGGCGGGTCCTGGTCAACTGCGCGGGGCTGCACTGCGACCGGGTGGCGCGGCTCGCGGGCGACGACCCGGAGATGCGGATCGTCCCCTTCCGCGGGGAGTACTACGAGCTGGCCGACCCCTCCCTCGTACGCGGTCTGGTCTATCCGGTGCCGGATCCGGCCTTCCCCTTCCTCGGGGTCCATCTGACCCGTGGCATCGACGGCGGCGTCCATGTCGGGCCGAACGCGGTCCCGGCCCTCGCCCGCGAGGGCTACGGCTGGTCGGTGGTCCGCCCGCGCGAGCTCGCCGGCACCCTCGCCTGGCCCGGCAGCTGGGCCATCGCCAAGGCGCACTGGCGCTACGGGGCGGGCGAGCTGCACCGGTCCCTGTCCAAGCGCGCCTTCACCGAGGCGGTCCGGCGGATGCTGCCGATCGTCGAGGAGCGCGACCTGCGGCGGGCGACGCCGGGCGTGCGGGCGCAGGCGGTGCTGAAGGACGGCACCCTGGTGGACGACTTCCTGATCCGCGAGTCCGTGCGGACGGTGCACGTGCTGAACGCCCCGTCGCCCGCGGCGACGGCCTCGCTGCCGATCGGGCGGGAAGTGGCGGGGCGGGCGCTGGCGCTGCTGTAGCACCCGGCGCCGGTGACGGCGCCGGCCGTCGAGCGCCGGGAGGGGGCGGGAGCGGAGGCGCCCGCCATGGCGCCGTCCCGTTGTGCCCACCCTCCCCCAGACTTCGTCCGGGGGGGACCCCCAGCCCCAGCCCCAGCCCCAGCCCCAGCGGGACGATTGCCCACAACGGGCCGACCCGGCGCGCCGTAGAATCGGGGCATTGTGTCTGAGCAGCCAGAGAACAACCCGCACATCACCCCCGCCGACCGCACCCTGGCCGAGCAGCGCGCCGCGCGGCTCGGGAGCCGGATGTTCGCGCCGGGTGAGGGGCCCTCGCCCGACCCGGCGGGCTCGCACTTCGAGCGTCGGATCCGCAGCTTCCAGCCCCGGCGCAGCCGCGTCACCGCGGGGCAGGCCGAGGCCATGCTGAAGCGGTGGCCCGACTGGGGGCTCGACATCGACGGCATGCGCCGGCTCGACCTGACGGAGATGTTCGGCGGGCTGCCGGTCGTCCTGGAGATCGGCTTCGGCATGGGTGAGGCCACCGCGCAGATGGCCGCGGCCGACCCCGGCACCGGCATCCTCGCGGTCGACGTCCACACCCCCGGCCAGGGCAATCTGCTCGGACTCGCCGACCGCAACGGCCTGGAGAACGTCCGGGTCGCCAACGGCGACGCGATCATCCTGCTCCGCGAGATGCTCACGCCCGAGTCCCTCGACGGCTGCCGGGTCTACTTCCCGGACCCGTGGCCGAAGAAGCGGCACCACAAGCGGCGCCTGATCCAGCCCGACTTCCTCACTCTGCTCGCGCCCCGCCTCAAGCCCGGCGGCGTGCTGCACTGCGCCACGGACTGGGAGCCGTACGCGGAGCAGATGCTGGAGGTGCTCAGCGCGCACCCCGACTTCGAGAACACCCAGGCCGACGGCGGCTACGCGCCCCGGCCCGGGTACCGGCCGCTGACCCGCTTCGAGGGGCAGGGCCTCGACAAGGGGCACGTCGTCCACGACCTGCTGTTCCGCAGGCGCTGACCTCGCGCGCCCCGTCGGCGGGGGCGGGTTTTCCACAGGCTGCGGGAACTCCCTCGCCGCTGTCGGTGGCGCTCGTTAGGGTCGTTCCGTGTCGTCGAACCCGATCGTCGGATCTCCCACCGAGCCCGCGCCCGCCGCTGCCGCTGCTCCTGCCGCCGCTGCCGAGGCGTTCATTCCCGCGCCCGCACCGGTGCCCGCCCTGGAGACCGACCAGCCGGACTTCGCCGCGGTCCCGGAGCGTGCCAAGTGGCGGTACAAGCCGCGCCGCGCCTTCTGGCGCAGCAAGCTGCTGCGGGCCATCACGCTGATCACCCTGCTCGCGCTGTGCGCCCTGGCGATCCTCGCGCTGGTGCGGGAGGAGACCGGCACCGAGGGCTTCCTCGTCGGCCTCGGCCTCGCGGTCCTGCCCGTGCCGCTGCTGCTGGCCGCGTTCCGCTGGCTCGACCGGGTCGAGCCGGCCCCGTGGAAGAACCTGCTGTTCGCCCTCGCCTGGGGCGCGTTCGCCTCCACCCTGGTGGCGATCCTGGCCAACTCCTTCGCCGTGGAGTGGATCAGCAGCGCGACCGCCGACCCCGGCTCCGCCGACACCCTCGGCGCGACCGCGGTCGCCCCGGTCGTGGAGGAGACCGCGAAGGGCGCGGCCCTGCTGCTGCTCTTCCTCTTCCGCCGCAGGGACTTCACGGGCCCGGTCGACGGCCTCGTCCACGCCGGATTCACCGCCACCGGCTTCGCGTTCACCGAGAACATCCTCTATCTGGGCAACGCGTTCGGCGAGGACCAGGAGATCGGCTCCACCGGGATCGGCTCCATGACCTTCGGGACCTTCCTGGTCCGGATCATCATGTCGCCGTTCGCCCACCCGCTGTTCACCTCGCTCACCGGGCTCGGCTTCGGCTTCGCCGCCCTCCTGGCGGCAGACGCCCGGTTCCGCCGCACCCGGCTGGTCCTGCTCCCGCTCGCCGGCCTGCTCCTCGCCATGGGCATGCACGCCCTGTGGAACGGTTCGGCCAGCTTCCACCCGCTGGCGTTCCTCGCGGTGTACGGGATGTTCATGGTCCCGGTCTTCGCCCTGCTCACCTGGCTCGCGATATGGAGCCGGCAGAAGGAGCTGCGCACGATATCCGGCGAGCTCCCGGCCTACGCGACGGCGGGCTGGCTCGCGCACGACGAGCCGCTCGCGCTCTCCTCGATGCGGGCCCGCGCGCTGGCCCGCGGCTTCGCCGCCCGTACGTACGGGAAGCGGGCCGCGCAGGCGGTCGGCGAGTACGAGGCCTTCGCCACCACCCTCGCCTTCCTGCGCCACCGGGCCGGGCGCGGCCAGGCGGCCCCGGACTTCGCGGCCCGCGAGCAGGAGCTGCTGCACCACCTGTGGCAGCGCAGGCAGGTGGCCTCGCCCGCGCTGACCTACGCCGCGCGGGCCACGGGCCGGGTCTGGGCGCCGCCGCAGTATCTGGACTACGGCGGCTACAACCCGTACCGCGGCTAGCGGAGGCGGTGGGCCGGGCGGCGGATCAGACGGCCGAGGCCTCGTCCAGCACCGCCAGCTCCGCCGGCGTCAGCTCCAGCTCGGCGACGGCGACGAGGGCGGGGAGCTGCTCGACCGTGCGGGCCGAGGCGATCGGGGCGACGACGGTCGGGCGGGAGGCGAGCCAGGCGAGGGCGACGGTGGCGACCTCGGCGTCGTGGGCCTCGGCGACCGCGTCGAGCGCGGCGAGCACCTTCTGGCCCCGCTCGGTCTCCAGGTGCTGGGCCGCGCTGCCCGCGCGGACGCTGGCGACGGCGGCGCCCGGGCGGTACTTGCCGGTGAGGAAGCCGGAGGCGAGCGCGAAGTACGGCACGGCGCCGAGGCCGGCCTGCTCGGCGGTCTCCAGGAGGGCGCCCTCGTAGGTCTCGCGGGAGACCAGGTTGTAGTGCGGCTGGAGCGCGACGTAGCGGGCGAGCCCCTCGGCCTCGGCGAAGTCGAGCGAGGCGCGCAGCCGCTCCGGGGAGATGTTGGAGGCGGCGACGGCCCGCACCTTGCCGTCCTTGACCAGCTGGTCCAGGGCGGTGACGATCTCCTCGACCGGCACGGTCTCGTCGTCGAAGTGCGTGTAGTAGAGGTCGATGTAGTCGGTGCCCAGGCGGCGCAGCGACTCCTCGGCGGCGGCCTTGATGGTGGTCGCGCTCAGCCCCTTGAAGCGGGGGTGGGCGCCGACCTTGGTCGCGACGAGGACGTCGGCGCGCTTGCCGCGGGAGGCGAGCCAGCGGCCGATGACGGTCTCGGACTCGCCGCCCTCGTTGCCCTCGACCCACGAGGAGTAGGTGTCGGCGGTATCCACGAAATTGCCGCCCGCGGCGGTGTAGGCGTCGAGGACGGCGAAGGACTGCGCCTCGTCGGCGCTCCAGCCGAAGACGTTGCCGCCGAGGGCGAGCGGGAAGACGTGCAGGTCGGAGGAGCCCAGCTTGCGGAGAGAAGTCATGGGGTGATCAACCCTCCGCACGGCCGTGCCTATTCCGCTTCTCCGGGAGGAGCGGCGGATTCTCCGGGAGGAGCGGCGGACCTCAGACGGTCAGGCCCTTCGACCGCAGCCAGTCGGCCGGGTCGATGCCGCCACCGGACGGGGTGTGGACCTCCAGGTGGAGGTGGGGGCCGGTGACGTTGCCGGTGGCGCCGACCCGGCCGATGGTGTCGCCGGTGCCGACGGACTGGCCCGCGCCGACGGTCATCGAGGACAGGTGGCAGTACCAGACCTCGGTGCCGTCCGGCAGCTCCAGGACGATCCGGTAGCCGTACGAGCCGGACCAGCCGGCCGACTTCACGGTGCCGCTGTGGACGGCCTTGACCGGGGTGCCGGTGGGCGCGGCGAAGTCCAGGCCGGTGTGGTAGCCGGAGGACCACATCGAGCCGGCCTCGCCGTAGGTGGAGGTGATCGTGTACGAGGAGGTGGGCAGCGCGTAGCTCGCGGCCAGCTTGGCCAGGCGCTCGGCCTCGGCCTTCGCCGCCGCCTCCTTGGCGGCCGCCTCCGCCTCGGCCTTCGCCTTCGCCTCGGCCGCGGCCTTCTCCGCCGCTGCCGCCTTGGCCGCCGCCTCGGCCTTGGTCGCGGCCTCCGCCGCGGCCTTCTCGGCGGCGGCCTTCTGCGCCGCCTCCTTCTCCGCGGTGTCGGCGGCGGCCTGCTGCTGCTCGGCCTGCTGGAGGATGCGGGCGCGCAGCGCCTCGCCGGCGTCGGCCTGCCGCTCGCTGCCCGCGGGCGCGTCGGCGGAGGCGGTGTCCTGGGGAGTGGTGTAGGTGAGGGCGGTGAGCGGCTGCGGGTTGTTCGTGACCTCGGTGCTCGCGCCGGAGTCCTTCTCGTCGCCGCCGATGAGGTCGCCGATGCCGGGCAGTTCGGAGGCGTTGGGCAGGCCGAGGTCCGGCAGGGCTATGGCGACCGGGGGCTTGTCCTGCGCGGTGGCCAGGCCGCCCGCGCCGACGGCGGCGATGACGCCGACACCGAGGACGGTGGAGGAGCGGGCGAAGTTGGAGCGCTGCTTGACGACCCGGTGACGGCCGCCGGAGCGGTTCTGGGCCCGCAGCGAGTCCTCGGTGGGGTTCCATTCCTCCCCGCCCGTGCCCGCGGCGCCGTAGGCGCCGAAAGAGTCGAAGGGGGCTTCGGGAGCGGGGGTGTTGGAGGCCACGGAGGCGCTCTCCTTTCCTTCCTTCTCGCCTACCGGGTTAGCTGACGGGTTCGGAGCAGGAAGGTCTCCTACGGGTGTGCCGCACGGGTGCGGCGTGGCCCGATTCACCCCAAGTGGTGGTTCCCCGGTTCCCTTGCGGAATTCGGCGCACGCGCGCGGTGCCGTCTCTTGCGACGGCTGGGACGACCGCGCTGCGTTATCGAACGTTAATAGACACGGCCTCCCGATTCCAAGCCGTTCCCCTTGATCATTAGCTGAATTGACAGGGAATGGCCCGACTTGACCCCCAGTCAGACGGGATCCCGGTCACACCCAGAATCTGACGTTGTATCAATTGTTATCGGAGTGACACCCCCCGACTACGGCCGGTCACCGCCCTCCGGCGAGGCCCCGCCCGGCGGCACCACCGGCATCGTCCGCCGCCGCTCCTGCTGCCCAGCCGCCGGGCGGCTCACCGCAAGGAGCGCCATGTCGTCGGTCGAACCACCGCCCGTGTGCCGGCGCACATCCGCCACCAGCGCGTCCAACAGCTCCTCGGGACCGGGGAAGAGCCGCCCCGCGAGCCGCGCCGCCGGATCGTAGAAGACCCCCCGCGCGTCCCGCGCCTCCGAGAGACCGTCCGTGTAGAGCAGCAGCGTCGCACCCGCCGGGTACGGCGTCTCGTCGGCCCGGTCGGGCCACGCCGCCAGCTCCGCCATCCCCAGCGGCAGCGCGGCCTCGCTCGGCACCAACCGGTCGAGCCCGCCGTCCCCGTACAGCAGCAGCGGCTCGGGATGCCCCCGGTTCACCACCCGTACGAGCCCGTCGCCGCGCGGGATCTCCGCGAGGACCGCCGTCGTGAACCCCTCGAAGGCGTCGGGCCCGTCCCGCCGGGTGCCCTCCCGGTCCAGCGCCCGGTCGAGACGCCGCGCCACCCCCTCCAGCGTCGGCTCCAGCTCGGCCGCCTCGCGGAAGGCGCCGATGACCACGGCGACCGCCTCCACCGCGTCGAGCCCCTTGCCCCGCACGTCGCCGACGACCAGCCGTACCCCGTAGGGGGTGTCCTGTACCGCGAACAGATCGCCGCCGATGAACGCGTCGGCCTGCGCCGCCTCGTACCGGGCCGCGATCTGCAGCCCGCCGATCCGCTCGGCGGGCGCCGGAAGGACCGCCTTCTGCGCCGCCTCCGCGATCACCCGCACCGACGCGAGCCGCTCGCCGCTGCGCCGCACCACCCGGTTGATCAGCATCGCGAGCGCCGAGACGGTGAGGACGGTCAGCGTCTCGGTGAGCGAGGGGATGTCGTCGCTCGTCCCGTTGTAGAGGTGCAGCCCGACGCTGGCGAGGACCGCGGCGATGCCCGTCAGGAGCGTGGTGAGGGTGGAGAAGAAGGGGGCGGCGATCAGCGGCGCCGCGGAGAACAGCGGCGCCGCCGTGTACGCGGGCGGGGTGAACAGGTCGTAGAACACCCCGCCCACGATGATCAGCGGAGGCAGCGCGCGGATGAAGCGGCGGGCGAAGGCGTACGGACCCCGGCTCGCTCCCCCGCCACCGGGCCCGTGCCGCCCCGCTGCTCGCGCCACCTCTGCTCTCCCGCCTGGACCTGGGCCCGCCTGGACCTGGGCCCGACCGGCCCCGGACCCGCTGGACCAGGGACCGCCCCGAGGACGACGCGAGGACCCGCGCCCTCCCTCAGGGTGCGGTCAGCCGGTGCCCGTCGGCGACTCCCGCGCGGCCGACTGGCGTACGGCGGACGGGACGGCGAGCCGCCCGCCCCGCGCCAGCGCCGCCATGGCCACCGCGCAGCCGAGCCCCACCGCGCACAGCGTCAGCCAGGGCACCGCCGACCAGCCGGTCAGGTCGAGCAGGGCGCCCGTCCCCAGGTTCCCCAGGGTGATGCCGATCCCGCAGACGGTGTTGTAGAGCCCGTAGTGGGTGGCGACCCAGCGGCCGTCGGCGAGCGCGACCACGGTGTCCATCTCGTAGGGGTAGAGCACCGCGTTCGCCGCCGCCAGGAGCGCCGCGCACAGCAGCAGCCCCGGCAGCGAACGCCCGCCGCCCAGCAGCGCCGGCGGCAGGAACGCCACGCCCATCAGCGCCAGCCCCAGCACCAGACACCGCTCCCGGCTCAGCCGCCGCTTGCACCAGGCGGTGATCCGCAGCTGCCCGACGAGCGCCACCAGCGCCGACACCACGAACAGCGCCGTCGTCACCGCCGTGCTGTCCGCGGCGAGCGGCAGCGCCAGATAGACCTGGAACGACAGCACGTACGACCCGGTCATCGCCAGCGAGAACAGCCAGAACACCCGGTTGGCGAGCACCGTCCTGAACTGCCCCCGCTCCCGCCCCTCCCCTACGGGCGCCTCCTTCCGCACGGGCAGATGCCGCAGCTGTACGAGGGTGAGCCCGGCGAACAGCACCGCCGCCACCACGCACGTCAGCTGGAACGACACCCCTGTCAGGGCCACCCCGACGAGCGGACCGAGCAGGATGCCCGCCTGGTAGTACGTGTTGAACAGCGCGAACGCCTCCACGCGCCGCTCCCCCGCCTCCACCGCGAGATAGGCCCGCACCGCGGGGTTGAACAGCGCCCCCGCCAGACCGGTCGCCAGCGAGGCCGCGATCAGCATCGGCAGCGACTGCGCGAAGGCGAGCGCCCCGAAGCCGACCGTCCGCAGCGCGCACCCGGCGACGATCAGCGGCTTGTAGCCGAGCCGGTCGGCGAGCGCGCCGCCGACCAGGAACATGCCCTGCTGGGACAGGTTCCGCGCGCCGAGGACCAGCCCGACCGCCCAGGCCGCCATGCCGAGGCCGTCGGCCAGATGGGCGGCCAGGTACGGCATCAGCATGTAGAAGCCGAGGTTGATGGTGAGCTGGTTCAGGAAGAGCAGCCGCACCGCCGGGTCGAAGGTGCGGCTCTGCTTCCAGATCCCTCCCGGGGAGGGAGCGGTCGTCGTGCTCAACGGACCCGCTCCGCCCGCTCCAGCACCCGGCGGGTCCAGCCGCGGACCGGCTCGCCCTCCGCGTACCCGGCGGGGTCCTCCCGTACGGGACCGTCGAGCAGCCCGTGCACCTCGCAGAAGTCGTCGTTGAAGACGGTGTCGAAGTAGCGCTGCGGCCCGTCGGGGAAGACCGCCGCGATACGGGTGCCGCGCGGCCGGGTGCGGGCCAGCCAGCCCGCGACCAGCGCGACCGCGCCCACGCTCCAGCCGCCGGTGGCGAACTGCCGGGACGCGAGCCGCCGGGCGGCCCGCACCGCCTCCGCGGGACCCACCCAGTGGATCTCGTCGAAGGCGTCGTGGTCGACGTTGCCCGGGTGGATGGAGGAGCCGAGCCCGCGCATCAGCCGCTCGCCGGCCGGCAGGCCGAAGATGGTCGAGTTGATGGAGTCCACGCCGACGAGCTCCAGGGCGGGGCTGGTGGTGGCGCGCAGCGCGCGGGAGATGCCGGCCGAGTGGCCGCCGGTGCCGACCGCGCAGACCAGCACGTCGATCCGGTCCAGCTGCTCGCCCAGCTCGGCGGCGAGCCCGGCGTACGCCTGGGTGTTGTCGGGGTTCCCGTACTGGTTGGGCCACCAGGCCCCGTCGAGGGCGATCAGCAGTTCGGCGACCCGGTCCATCCGGGCCTGCTGCCAGCCGCCGTCCGGGCTGGGCTCGGGCACGACGTGCACGTGGGCGCCGTGGGCGGTGAGCATCCGCTCGACGATCGGTTCGAGGCCGGGGTCGGTGACGACATGCACCGGGTGGCCGTGCAGGATCCCGGCGAGCGCGAGCCCGAGCCCGAGGGTGCCGGAGGTCGACTCGACGATGGGGGCGCCCGGCCGCAGCTCGCCGCGGCGGCGGGCCTGCTCGACCATGTGGAGGGCGGCGCGGTCCTTGATGCCGCCGAAGTTGAAGCCCTCCAGCTTGGCCCAGTAGCCGTCGTCCATCCACAGGACGGGGGTGTTGCCGACGGTCTGGCTGGCCACGGAAAGCAGGTTGGCGGGATTGCTCATGGGGGGTTACGTCCTTGGGGTGGAGCAGCCCCGGCGTACGGGGCGTGCGGAAGGAGCGAGGTCACGGAGGTGCGCGACCCGGCTCAGTTCCGGTCCACCCCGAGCGCGATCAGAAGTCGGCCCGGCACGGGTCCGGGCCCGGCCCGGCCGTGCACACAGCGGGTGTGCGGGGCCTCGGGGAACACCTCGTCGTACGCGAGGAGGGCGCCGCCGGCGTCCGGCGCGGGGAACTGCGCGCCGGCGGACTGCGCGGGCAGATGCGCGTCGAAGGACCACCCGTCCCCGGGCCGCTCGCAGCCGTGCGGGAGCCAGGGGGCGGAGAGGACGGTGGCGGTGGCCGCGGGGGCGGGGCCGCCCGGCACCACGGAGGCGACGGAGGCGGACACCGCCTCTGTCCGGGCCACCGTCTGCGCCGCCGTCTGTGCCTCCGGCGCCGCCAGCGCGTGCCCGTGCGCGCCGTGGCAGACGCCCGCGATCAGCGCGACGAGCGCGAACAGCAACAGGACGGCGGGTGCCCGCCGTCCCGCCCGTCGCAGTTCCGTCACGCTCTGGTCACTCATGGTGCGCGCGAGATTACGTGGCGCACGCGCGGCACGCAAAAGAACGGGCCGGGTTTTGGCCACCGTTTACTTGCGGGCGTATTGCCTTTCCGGTTGCCTGCGGCTACGGGTTCGGGCACGCGGAAACGACGAAGGCCCGGATCCGTTTCCGGATCCGGGCCTTCGTGCTACTGAGTAGCGGGGACAGGATTTGAACCTGCGACCTCTGGGTTATGAGCCCAGCGAGCTACCGAGCTGCTCCACCCCGCGTCGGTGAACACAACCTTACGGCATGAATGCCCAGGTCACGAAATCCATTGTCGCGGGGCGTCCGCCGCGGCCCCCGTCAGCAGCCGCAGTCGTCCGAGTCGACCGGCGCGGTGAGCGGGTCCGCGGCCTTCTGCTCGGCGCCCTCCCACGTCTCGTAACCGAACCCCTCGCGCACCCAGTACTCGAATCCGCCCAGCATCT
Source organism: Streptomyces sp. NPDC094032 (assembly GCF_040303965.1). Taxonomy (NCBI): domain Bacteria; kingdom Bacillati; phylum Actinomycetota; class Actinomycetes; order Kitasatosporales; family Streptomycetaceae; genus Streptomyces; species Streptomyces sp. NPDC094032. The sequence continues at coordinate 27,350 of NZ_JBEOUE010000003.1, forward strand.
CCTTCACCTGGAAGCCCAGCTGGGCGAGGGCGAGCGCGGCCCGCGTGGCGCCGTTGCAGCCCGGGCCCCAGCAGTACGTGACGACCGGGACGTCCTTGTCGAGGAGCTGCTCGGCCTGCTCGGCGATCAGCGCGGTCGGCAGGTGGACGGCGCCGGGCACGTGCCCCTGGTCCCAGGAGGCGGTGGACCGCGAGTCGATCACCACGAAGCCGGGGTCGCCGCCGGTGGCCCGGGCGTCGGCGAGGGCGGCGGCCACGTCGGAGACGTCGGCGTGGAAGGCGAGGCTCGCGGAGAAGTACGCGACCGCGGCGGCGGGGGCGGCCGGCGGGGTGCGGAGGACCGCGTTCACGGGGTTGACCTGCGTCGATGTCGTCGTCATGGCCATAAATCTAGGCAGGACGATCACCACGCTGAAGTGCCGATCCACGGCACTGGGAGGCTTCCCCCGGGGAATCCCGGCTGTTTGCCACGCCCCGGCGGGAATCTCACGTACCGGGACCTGTCACATCCACGCCCCGCCACCCGTCATGCCCAGGGGACGGACACGAAGCCGCGCCGAGACGAGGGGAAAAGCCCTGATGGACCCGATGACCCCTACGGACCCTATGACTTCTACCGATAGAGACCTCCTGGCCGCCCGCTTCGACGCGGACCGCGGCCATCTGCGGGCGGTGGCCTACCGGATGCTCGGCTCGCTGAGCGAGGCGGAGGACGCCGTCCAGGAGGCCTGGTTCAAGCTGAACCGCTCCGACACGGGCGACGTGCGGAACCTCAGCGGCTGGCTGACCACCGTCGTCGGCCGGGTCTGCCTCGACATGCTCCGCGCCCGCGCGGCCCGCCGCGAGGACCCGCTGGAGTACCACGTGCCGGACCCGGTCGTACGGGAGGAGGGCGTCGCGGACCCCGAACGGGAGGCGCTGCTCGCCGACTCGGTGGGGCTCGCCCTCCTCGTCGTCCTGGAGACGCTGGCCCCGGCCGAGCGCCTCGCCTTCGTGCTGCACGACCTGTTCGCGGTGTCCTTCGACGAGATCGCGCACATCGTCGACCGCTCCCCCGCCGCCACCCGCCAGCTCGCCAGCCGTGCCCGCCGCCGCGTCCAGGGCGCCGCGCCGGCCCCCGCGCCCGACCTGGCCCGCCAGCGCGAGGTCGTGGACGCCTTCCTGGCCGCCTCCCAGGCGGGCGACTTCCAGGGCCTGCTGACGGTCCTCGACCCGGACGTGGTGCTGCGCGCCGACGGCGGCACCCTCCTGAAGGCCGCCTCCAAGCTGGTCCACGGCGCCGAGGCCGTCACCGCCCAGGCCCTCACCTTCGCCAAGTTCCGCCACGCCGCCCGCCCGGTCGTGGTCAACGGCGCAGCCGGCCTGATCTCCCTCACCCACGGCCACCCGGTCGGCCTCATGGCCTTCACCATCACCGACGACCGCATCGTCCAGATCGACATCCTGGCCGACCCGGAACGCCTGACGGCCCTGGGGGTGAACGCCTGACAGCCGGTCACGGCCCCGCTCGCTCCCGGCGTCTCAGTCCCGGAGCTCGAAGTCGCCGGGCCGCCATGAGCCGTCGAAGGCCGCCTGCTCGGGGCCGTAGATGCGGAAGTACGCGAACCAGCCCCGGCCCGGGACGGTCTGGACCCACCGGCCCTCGCCCCCGGCCGGTTCACTCGGCCCGAAGTACAGGTCCACGTGGTCGGCGCCCTCCGGCTCCAGCTTGTCGAAGAGCGAGCGCAGCGCCGCCTGCCCCTGGTCGGCGACGACCTCGGAGCGGGTGGCCGCGTCGTAGACCGTGACCGACCAGAAGAGGGTGGCCGGTACGCGGAGCGGCACCCGCAGCCGGTAGGTGCGCCCGCCGTCGAGATAGGTGCCGTCGGCGTCCCGCAGCCCCAGCCAGTAGAGGGAGCCCGCGCCCTTCTCCCGGCGGAACATCGCGGGCGAGGCGACGATCGCCTGCGCGAACCACCGGTCCCTTGCTTCCACGTCGAGCGAGCCGGGCCGCTCGAAGGTGCCGTTCTCCGGCCGTAGCCCCGCCCACTCCCAGGTGCGGTCCGGCCACACCATCCGGTCCGGCCGACGCGAGGCGAACGCCGACACCAGCATCTCCTCGCGGCCCTGCCGCGCGGCCTCGACGAGGATCCGCTCCATCCGCGCGTCGGGGGCGAAGGGCTCGCCCGCCGCGATGCCCAGCTCGGCCAGCAGGCCGAGCATCGGCCGCAGTTCGTCGACGGGCGGCTCACTGTCGACCACCGAGTGCAGGACGCGCCAGTACTCCAGGTTGTCCTCCCAGGCCAGCGGCGTGGTGTCCATCGGCAGGCCGTCCTGGTCCAGCACGGCGAAGGCGGGCGGATCGTCCTTCCGGGCCAGCGGATAGAAACGCACGGACGCCAGCAGCCGGTTCGCCGCCGCCACGTCGCCGCCGAGGGGCAGCGCCCGCAGCGCGCACAGCACCTGCCAGGTGTCGCTGCGCACGACCTCGTACCCCTCGGCCTCCGCCGGCACGGCGCCGTCGTACCCGGGCGGCAGGAGCAGGACCTTGCCGCCCTTCGGGCCGTTGCGGCCGGGCAGACCGAGGTCGACCAGCCACCGGTGGTAGTGGTCGTCGACCAGGCCCACCAGCGGGCCCGCCGGGAGTTCGATCACCAGCGGCCCGCTCTTGCGCAGGTCCAGGCCGCCTCCGAGGTAAGGCGTGTCCGAGTTGAGCGTGAACCCCACGTGGTGCGGCCGCGCCACGACCAGCGGCGCGGACTCGTTGTCCACCGCCCCCGCCGCCCGCGTACCGCGCAGGATTCCCTCCATCGACACGACCGGGTAGAAGAACCGGTACGCCTCCACCGCCCGCCGCAGATCGCTGCGTTCGTACGACGCCGCCGCACTCTCCGCCACCGGATATCCGCCCCGGAACTCCACCTGCTCCACGACGTCCCACCTTCCTGCCGGCTGCCGCCCCGGCACCATCCGACCGGGCACCCCCTCACCCTCACCGAGCCGACCACACGCGGCGAGCGCTGTCCGCCGAACGGGTGACGGCCGACGACCCCCACGACGCACTTCGGGCACTCATCGGGCACGCAGACGCCCCGAAAGGCCGTCAGACGCACTGCGGCCCGACCGGGAAACCCCGATCGGGCCGCAGAACACGCAGGTCAGAAGGTCGGCGAGGACTCTCCGACTGGTAGGCCGTGTGGGACTCGAACCCACAACCAATGGATTAAAAGTCCACTGCTCTGCCAATTGAGCTAACGGCCCGTGGACAAGCACACCCGTGCAGCATAGCCGGAGAGCTCCCCGAAACCGATCGGGTACCGGCCCCGGCGCACCGGGTGGTGCGTCGGGGCCGGGTCGGGGTCAGCCCTCGGGGTCCTTGTCGTCGTGAGCGCTGCGGGCGGGCCGGGGGTGGGTACGGAAAAGGCCCGTACCCGCGCCGAAGTGCGGATACGGGCCCTTTCTAAGCCCTGTGGACCGGCCTTACGAAAGGTCAGCCGTTGCGCTTCCAGCGCGGCTTGTCGTCGCGGCGGAAGCCGCCGCCGGACGGGCGGTGGTCGTCGCGGCGGAAGCCGCCGCCCGAGGGGCGGTGGTCGTCGCGGCGGAAGCCGCTCGACGGGCGGTCGTCGCGGCGGTCGCGGTTGAACGGACGGTCGCTGCCACGGTGGCCGCCGGCGGGGCGGTCGTCGCGGCGGAAGCCGCCATTGTCACGACGGTCGTTGTCGCGGTTGAAGCCGCCGGACGGGCGGTCGTTGTCGCGACGGAAGCCGCCGGACGGACGGTCGTTGTCGCGACGGAAGCCGCCACGGTCGTTGTCACGGTCGCGGTTGAAGCCGCCGGAGGGGCGGTCGTTGTCGCGACGGAAGCCGCCGGACGGACGGTCGTTGTCACGGCGGAAGCCGCCACGGTCGTTGTCACGGTCGCGGTTGAAGCCACCCGACGGACGGTCGTTGTCCCGACGGAAACCGCCGGAC